>NZ_CP092417.1:0-37500 GCF_023716865.1 Endozoicomonas sp. SCSIO W0465 | reverse complement strand
CCGAAGCTTTGTTACCGATGCCATCGCACAAGCGCCCACACGAATTGTCTGATATCTTGTTAAAGAACCGATTAAATCATGGTGACTTAATCGCTGAGCCAGCAACTTGATTTAAGTCAGTGCCGATCTGCAAGGCCGCCCATCTTACTGTGGTGGCTTTCGTTGTCAAGCGCTCTTTTCTGAATTTGCTCAATCAACTCACTGACGTTGCGTTTGATGCCCTGTCAGCGGGTGCGTATATTACTATGTCGATTTGTCTTGTCAACCTGCTGAATGGTTATTTAATGCCTTCTACAACTCAGCTACAGCAATCAATGTCTGCAAGTAATTTATGAAGCTTCTCTTTATTGTCAGCGTTCAACCGGTCAGTAAGGTGAGTTTCGTAGGTTGAGATTACTTTATACAGACTTTGGTGAGATAGCAGTAGCCTATGAAGTAACTCAAAGTGATTCTCAAACAACCAGTCGTATAACTGAATATCAAAAAGTTGAATGGCCAGATTATCGGCAGGGGGCGGGTCTTGATAGAAATCACTGAACTCAATCTCCACGCCATCATCTGTCTCATCGCTATCCCATCCGATATCATCGTCTTCTGCCAAAAACACCCGTTCATCTGGCTCTAACTCTAACCTGACAAAATCGGATAATGATGCACTGTAGATAGCCTCCATACGGGACGTAGAGAAGTCAGAGTTGCTATATTGTAAACTCTCAGTTGGGACGTAGACAAAAGGCAAGAGACTCATGTCACGGGAATGCTTATGCCTGGCTTTAACCAGCATATTTTCCAACTTGTCTCTGGTATGCTCGCTTAAATCATCGGCAATAATCTCAACCGTGTTATCCAGCAAATAAAACGTCTCAGGATAATCTTCCAACAGCTGGGCTAAATCTGTTTCATGCCTTTCTATCAGGCTGTCGGTTAAAGCCCCCTTAAGGTGCTCAGTATTTTCTGGAAAGTTATATTTATACCATGCTGTCAGAATATCATTGCATATACTCAGCTTGTCCTCTTTTGATATGGAGTAGGGTGATATTTCACCATCCTCATCAGGATCATCAAGGCTGAACAGCACTGAAAGCAATGATTGACCACAGTGATCAACACGGTTTAGAGCTACTCCCATTTTTATCAAATGAATAATACAGGGCAAATGATGCCCCTCGTGGTTATTGATCCTCCTGGCAATATCATTAACAGGCAACATACCCTCGTTCCCCTGTTCATGGATATCTACACCGTAATGAACAAGTAGTGCCAAAGAAACCGTGTTGACGTTATTCCCATAGATCAGGTAGTGAAGTGGATTATTCCCGTCAGTGTGCTTTTCAGTGCTAGCCCCTGCCCGCAACAGTAGCAGCGCTTTTCCCAGCCAGGCTGAATATTGGAGCGCAACTGACAGAGCCGTCCTGCCCTCATCATCAACGGCGTCAATGATTTCCGAATTTCCATTGACGTGTTCGAGCAAGTTGGCCATGAGCTCACTGTCGCCACCGGAACGACTGACAACGTGTAATGGCGTGTTACCCAGATAATCCCTGGTGCTCACGCTTGCCCCGTTATCCAACAGGAACCTTACAACCTCTCGGGGCTTCACCGGGGCCGGTCTCCGCCTTTGGCCCAGGCTACAGCTCTCTTGGCAGAACAGGTGCAACAATGTTTGTTGTCGGGTGTTCACAGGCTGGTTGATATCAAATTCGCCTTGATCAAGATACCATTTCAGCTTGTCCAGTATGTTTTGGTCTCGTGGTTGCAACGGACCATGCCAATGGACCACATTGTCTGCCCCCCATGCCTGACAGCCAATGTAGCTGGCCATCCGGACATTAATATCAATAGCCCTGTTCTTTAACAGGGTATCGAAATTACGGACATTAGCGCTCTCTTCAAAGAGCGTATCGCACTGACAGTCATACGAACGAACCAATAATTTATCCGGGTTCTCACATACCACCAAGCCACGCCCGTCAAATTGGGCTTTTTTCCACGTAGAAAGGTGCTGACAAACAATGACAGGAAGATCAATCTGGTCAAAATTTTTTAAACATTCGAGAGTTGCCGACAACATGGCAAGCGACCTCTGTGTGTGATTTTTATTAATTTGAGGAACCCTGCATCAGGGTTACAATGTTGTTATTAATATTGTCATGATTATATCGCTTTAAAAACGAACAAAGATCTAGCTTGGTATAGATTAAAAAATAATCAAGTTTTGTTGTTCGATGTAATTCGTCGCGCCCTTCATCGAGCGCACAAGGAGGGATAATTAACGTTCACTTACTGAATATGAGCCAGAACACCATCAAGCTCATCAAGGGTATTGTAGGAAATCACCAGCTTTCCTTTTCCTTTGGCGTTGCACTGAATGGCAACCCGGGCACCGACCTTTTCTGATAGCTCATCCTCAAGTTGCTTTATATTTGGATCCAGTCGTTTAACCGTTTTAACGCCTTTTTCCTTTTCCTGCTGAATGCGACGGACCAGTGATTCAGTCTGGCGAACAGAGAGCCCTTTTGCCGTCACCATTCTGGCAACCTCTAACTGGTCCATTTCTCCCAGAGAAAGCAGCGCTCTGGCATGCCCCATTTCCAGGTCACCATATTCCAGCATTTTCTTTACTTCAGGATTCAGGGCCATCAATCGCAATATATTGGCGACGGCTGCCCTGGACTTACCGACTGCCTGAGCAACTTCCTGTTGGGTCAGTTCGAATTCTTTTTGCAGTCTCGATAGTGCAATGGCTTCTTCAATAGGGTTCAGGTCTTCCCGCTGGATGTTTTCAATCAGCGCCATGGCAATGGCAGCTTCGTCGGGGACATCGCGAATCAATGCGGGAACTTCCGCCAGCCCGACCAGCTGGGCTGCACGCCAGCGACGCTCACCAGCAATAATCTCATAGCGATTCTGTCCCGCCGGACGAACCACGATTGGCTGCATGATACCCTGCTCTTTAATACTTTCAGCCAGCTCTTCCAGGGCATCAGGGTGCATGTCTCGGCGTGGCTGATATTTGCCACGAGTCAGAAACTCAACTGGCAAGTCTTTCATTGTCCCGTCCTGCGACTCTCTGACCGCTGATGGACCAGAGAGATCATTAGACAGAGAGGTCGGTAGCCTGGCGCTACCCAACAGAGCATTTAAGTTAGTACCGAGACGTTGTTTCGCCATGTGTCAGTGAGTTCCTGTTTTCCTTTCTGACTTACCTTGAAGCCTCTTGATATCATGTTTTCGAACCAGCTCTCCAGCCAGCGCCAGATAAGCAACCGCTCCACGGGAGTTCCGGTCATACGCGAGCACAGGCTTACCATGGCTTGGTGCCTCTGCGAGTCGAATGTTACGAGGTATTACGGTTCGGTAGACCTGATCACCAAAATGGTTGATGAGCTGTCTCGATACTTCCGTGGTCAGCGTCATTCTCGGGTCATACATGGTGCGCAGCAGACCTTCAATGTGCAAGTCGGGATTGATGGTTTCCCTGAGACCGGCAATGGTTTCCATCAGGGCCGTCAGACCTTCCAGAGCATAGTATTCACACTGCATGGGGATAATCACCCCACGGGCAGCAACCATGGCATTAATGGTCAGCATGTTCAGGGATGGAGGGCAGTCAATCATGATAAAGTCGTACTGCCCTTCCACCTTGGCCAGTGCATCATGGAGCCTGGACTCCTTGTGCTCCATATCCATCAACTCAACTTCTGCAGCTGTCAGGTCGGCATTCGATCCCAGAACGTCGTAACCACCATCCACCGATGGAAGGATTGCCTCGCGGATATCACAACGCCCCGTCAGTACATGGTAAACAGACCATTGCTGAGCATGTTTGTCGATTCCACTGCCCATGGTGGCATTTCCCTGAGGGTCAACATCAATAAGCAGCACTCGCTGCTTACTGGCCGCCAGTGAAGCCGACAGGTTAACACAGGAAGTGGTCTTGCCAACCCCGCCCTTCTGATTGGTTACCGCTAGAATTTTAGCCACAGCCGTTAAATACCATTCAATGCCTGTTACGCAAAATGACAAGATGACGATCGCCGTCTGTGCCCGGTACCTTCAAGGGCGAACAGCAGATCAGCTCAATGTCGTGACGATCCATCAATTCCTTCAATTCTTCTTCAGGATATAGCCCTTTCATGGCCAGATAAACACCTGAAGGTGATAATAAGTGTTTTGTACCATCAACCATGTTAACCAATGAACTGAACGCTCGGGAAGTAATAGCATCAAAAAGTGCATCTGCCTTAAAAGACTCTACCCGGGCATTAGCCACTTTCAGGTTATCGAGATGAAGATCCAGTTTTGCCTGATGCATAAATCTGGTTTTCTTGCCATTACTGTCCAGTGTCGTGAATTTTTTATCGGGATACATAATGGCCAGGACAACGCCAGGCAATCCCGGCCCTGAACCCACATCCAGAATAGCCTCACCAGTAATGTGAGGAACAATGCTCAGACTATCAATGATATGCCGGAAGACCATCGCCCCGGGGTCACGAATAGCGGTGAGATTGTAGGCTTGATTCCACTTGTCTAACAGCAGAACATAGCGAGTCAGCAAATCCGCCTGTTCCCGGGAAAAATCAAGACCAAGTGATGCGGCACCTTGACAGATATCCTTCTGTAACGTCCGGGCCAGGGGGGTGTCCATTAAAGATGATTGAGAAGTGTTCATTGATTCCTTCAACCAGCGGACAATCAAACCCTGCTGCTGTTACGAAGAGTTATCCGGGTGCCGTCTGGCTTTACTGATGACAATAAATAACCAATTAGTCTATTTCATAACTTAAATAAAATCGACGCAATCATTGACCAAAACCAGCGATACATAAAGTAGGTACTATTTCCATTTTGAAATATGGCCTTTGGCTGTTCCCAAAGATGACCGCTTGAATAAAATAATTGGTTAAGAATAATTCCGGGAAAATGGTTCGGTGTCAGGCCAGTGTCGATCCTGGCTCCAGGCTGCAAACATCCTGACCATTCCTTGCAGGAAGTGACCCGAGAATATTGATAGAAATCAGTTTGTCGGAACAGGACAGCAGTGCTGGATGTGAACCGGGAAGCTCTTCCGGTATCTTCTGCCCAACCGCTTGATAATGATCAATCCAGAATGGCATCAGCTCTCCGGTTTCCATATCCCGGAAACTCATGGGTGTTTCTTCAAACAGGAAAACACCGTCATTGGCACTGCGAAACGCATGAACAATTAATTCACTGCAGTACCAACTTTTCTGGTGCTCGTCCTGATTCTGGCTGTAGTGAAGATCATAAGGCATCGAAAGCTGCTGCTCAGCAAACTCCAGAGCAGCCGGTACCAGTGCCGAGTAACTTGACACCAACCGACAGATCAGAACACAGGGTCGGCCATGGTTATCTAAAACCGAGTTGCTGACAAAGTCATCCAATGAGGTTTTCTTTACCTGGGGCATTACCGCTTCTAAGACCATGCCATCTCCGTCGTAGAGTGCAACGTGATTGATGGCAGCACCGTCGCGACCAGCAAACAGTCGACTGATGACCCATTCAGCCTCACCACCTGAGCGGAGTTGAAAAATCAGGTCGCCTGGCAAGAGGTCTTCAGCAATCACAGTGGCTGGCATTACAGTAGCTGGCAGTGCTTTATCCATAACCTCTCCCCTATCTGAAAATCATCTTGTAATGAACAACATTAGCGGTATCCATAAAACCGATGCTTCAAAAGGCAGATAATCTCGTTATTGCAACGTTTTCGACATAACGTTTTCGACATAAAGAGTCATGCTCAAGAGTATAGAAATTTGTCAGGCTATTTCATTGCGCAACAGGCCAAGCACCTCCCGGGTTTCAGGACGAACGCCACGCCAGATAGCAAACTGCTCTGCGGCCTGTTCCACCAGCATACCAAGCCCATCAATGGTTTTTCCCGCTCCCTGCTCACGGCACCAGCGATTAAAAACGGTTTCCTCTGCACCGTACATCATGTCATAGCAGCAGGTCTTTTGATCAATCACATGACCGGGTATGGGAGGCATTTCTCCCTGCAGGCTGGCGGCGGTTCCGTTGATGATCAGATCAAAACGACCTTCTATGTCTTCGAAACCACTGGCAGAAAGGGTTTCATCCGGAAAGAGGTCAACCAGCGTATCGGCCTTGCTCCGCGTTCGATTGGCAATGACAACGTCAACCGGTTGCTCCGAGAGTATGGGCTCAAGCACACCTCTGACGGCACCGCCGGCACCGAGGATAAGGACTCTTGCACCTTTAATCGTTATACCGTTATTTTCTTTAAGATCGGCTACCAGACCAAGCCCATCGGTATTATCGCCACGCAGCTGGCCATGCTCATCCTGCCACAGGGTATTCACAGCGCCTGCTTTTTCTGCTCTTGACGTTCTTTTTTCAGCTAACTGCCACGCTTCCTCCTTAAAGGGTACGGTTATACTTAATCCAAGATCACCATTTTCAAAGAATGCATCAATCGCTTTTTGCAACCCATCAATGTCAACCAATATTGCAGTGTAACGCAGACTTTGACCGGTCTGATTGGCAAACAGCGTATGAATTACGGGTGATTTGCTGTGGTCAATTGGGTTCCCCATTACCGCGTAATTGTCTACCGGTCCAGCCATGACTCAGATCCTCTTCATTTATACCCAATCTTTTGCCGTTAAAAAGTCTTCATACAACCGCGCCTCATCGGTGCCTGGCTCTGGGTTCCAGTTGTAATCCCAGCGAACATGAGGAGGCAGTGACATAAGAATAGACTCTGTACGACCGCCGGACTGCAGTCCAAACAAAGTACCCCGATCATAAACCAGATTGAACTCCACATAACGGCCACGGCGGTACTCCTGAAAACGCTTGTGCTGCCCGGAGTAAGGCATCCATTTACGGCGTTGAACAATGGGCAAGTAAGCACCAATATAACTATCGCCAACCGACCGCATAAATTCGAAGCAGCGCTCAAATGGCCATTCATTCAAATCATCGTAGAACAGTCCACCCACCCCCCTGGGTTCATTACGGTGTTTAAGAAAGAAGTATTCATCACACCACTTCTTATAGCGGGGGTAGACCTCGTCACCAAAAGGCTCACAGGCCTGCCTGGCAGTCTGATGCCAATGCTTGCAGTCTTCTTCAAAGCCATAGTAAGGCGTCAGATCGTAGCCACCACCAAACCACCAGATCGGATCTTCTCCTTCTTTATGAGCTATCAGCATTCGAACATTGGCATGCGACGTTGGCACAAACGGGTTATCCGGATGGATCACCAGAGAAACTCCCATAGCCTGAAAACGCCTACCGGCCATTTGTGGTCGATGGGCAGTGGCACTGGCAGGTAGCTGATCCCCTTCTACACAGGAAAAATTCACACCTGCTTTTTCAAAAACCTTACCACCTTCCAGTACTCGGGCCTTACCGCCACCACCACCTTTGTTTTCTGAGCCATGGTAGTCCCATTGGTCTTCCCTGAAGGAGCCCTCCATTTCTTCTGCCTCAATCGCCGTACAGATGCGATGCTGCAAATCCAGGAGATAATGCTTTACGAGATCTACAGACGGTTCTGACATTTTGGGACATGCCTTTTATCGGTTAAGTTTGAGCGACACTAACCTGCCCGTACCAGTTCACCCGAACGCAGGTCTTGAATTTTAGAGGGTGTTTTCTGTCCTCCGGTTTCGCCGGGAACAATGCCGTCGAGTTGAGAACCGAACGCTTCTTTAACACTTGAGAAGGTTAACAGCGGGGCTTTACCTGCAAGGTTGGCTGAAGTCGACACGATCGGATGCCCTGTCGCTTCACACAGAGCATTTACCAATGGGTGAGCGCTGATGCGAACAGCAACCGTATCGAATTGACCTCTTATCCAGTCCGGTGTCCAGCCATCCGGATCGGGAATCAACCAGGTGAAGGGGCCTGGCCAGGTAGATTTCAGTCTGGCTCTCTCTTCTGAAGAAAGCGGATCAAGTAGTGGTACAAACTGATCCTCTGAAGCCCCTATCAGAATCACGCCTTTCTCAACGGGCCGCTGTTTGATTTCCAGTACTTTATAGACAGCCTGCCGGTTCCACGGGTCACAACCTATGCCCCATACGGCTTCAGTGGGATAAGCGATGACTCCTCCATGGCTAATTATTTTCGCTGCTTGATTTACATCCATCATGACAACAGCCTCCCCATCAGTACACTCCGAAACGTGATCGGTAAGGCTCGCTAGTCTAGCAAGAGAAGCCCGGAAGCAACAGCCAGACACTCAGGTTCTGCTGATTGATTCACTGAGCTATTCAGCCAAGACGAATAAATCCACCTGAGGTGGACTCAATAACACCATCAAGCTCCATTTCTGTAAGAACGACGGAAAGTTCTGCAAAAGGAATTCCTGACAGCGTACTGATTTGATCCGCACTGACAACGTCAAACCCCATAACTTCAATAACTTTAAGCCGCAATGGATCTATTTCTTTTCTAGTGGCCGTTGGTGGCGAGAACTCATTGATAACGCAATGAAGCTGTGGGGCAAGTTCAATTAATACATCATCCGGGCTTTCAACCAGCACAGCACCTTCACGGATCAGCTTATGACAGCCTCGACTTAATGGGTTCAACACCGAACCCGGTATGGCAAATACCTCGCGCCCCTGCTCTGCAGCCAGTCTTGCCGAGATTAAAGAGCCACTTTCCAGTGCCGCTTCAACCACCAGCACCCCCAGAGACAAACCAGACAAGATACGATTTCGACGGGGAAAGTTACCGGCAAAGGGTTTCGTTCCCAATGGGTATTCGCTGACGATGGCTCCCTGGCCGGCAATCAACTGATAAAGATCCTTATGCCTTGCAGGGTAAACCTGATCCACGCCGGTTCCCAACACGGCCACGGTCCCCCCATAGCAACCCAGAGCCCCCTGGTGGGCAGCCGCATCAATACCAAGCGCCAAGCCACTGGTAATAACCAGGCCACTTCTGGATAAATGTTCACAAAATTCCCGGGCAACCCGGCGACCGTTGGGTGTCGGTCTTCGGCTACCTACCACGCCCAGCTGTGGCTCACTGAGTAATTGCCTGTTACCAATGACGTAGAGTACAACCGGCGCATCAGGAAGCTCTTTCAGCGTTTTGGGATATAGAGGGGAATCGGGTGTCAAAATAGTATGGGCCTGACTAGCCTGAAGCCACGCATTGGTCAGGTGCAACTGTTTCTGAATAGCAGTGTCTCTGTGCGCATTGACCAGCAAACTGGCCAGCTTATCCGGAATAATACGCTTCAGCTCATTGAGTGATGCAGAAAAAAGCTGGCCGGGATGTTGGAATTTTTCAATGAGCTGGCCAGATTTTATTGGCCCCAGACCCGGAATAAGGGAAAGCGTTAACCAGGGGAGCAGTTGTAACCAGTCCTTCTGGTCTGTATCGGTGTATATCATTGAATTCTCTTTCCAGAGTTAGGTGGCTTATTCTGGTTATCTACAGCTCTGTCCAGGTAAGCCACACATCCAATGAAGCACCCTTCACAGGAGCTGTATTTTTGAATAAATGATTACTTATGGTTGTGGGCTCCGGAGGATATAGCCAACTTCAATATCCTCTTTAGCTGATAGCACAATACCATAGCTCATTTTTTCAAAAGGTCGATAAACCATGACTAACCCGACTCTTTCGGATGGCAGAGAAACCTGTTCATTGGTAAATGGATCGTAGGCGTCTTGTGTCTTGCGGTAGACGGCCAGGATATCACCCTGCCTGAGGCTCTCCCGCTCCCCTTTGTTGATGACCACCGTATCAAACCTGGAAATCTTTTTTGCATTATTCAGATTAGCGGTGACAATGCCCTCGACAGGCGCAGCCGGTGCTCTTGGAAAAAACGTCGTTACCAGTCCGCTGGCATCCTGCTTAACCAACCGATCACCGGGTATCACTTCCATTTTACTGTCCTGAATGACCATGGAGGCAACACCTTCCCTGACACGACTCAAATTGATGGTGCCGACATCGATACCAATGAGTCCCAACAACTCGTCGGTTTCCGGGTCGACGATCTGCTCACCGCGACGAACGACATCAAACCGGATATTCTGCCCGGCAAAATCACCTCGGGCGTAAACCTTGTCTCCTGTACCTGAAACCAGTTTGCCATCTTTAGCTGCAAAGACATAAGGCGTATTATTCAACTGTTCTTCACTGGAGAACACATGACCACCTTTTAAGTAACTGAGCACTGCACCTAGAGGGATGGCCGGAATAGCCGAATCTCCGGGCATTACCCGGATTTTGGGGCTTAATTTGATCGTACGACCATTTTCGCCACGACTGGAAACCATCAATCTGGGTTGTCCATCGATATACACCAGGCTGACGATATCACCCGGATAAATCAGGTGAGGATTCTTTATCTGGGGGTTGGCATGCCAGATTTCCGGCCATAACCACGGACTGTCCAGAAAGGTGGTAGAAATATCCCACAGGGTATCACCCTTCTCAACGGTATACTTGCTGGGAGAGTCCGCCTTTATCGGGCTATCGTATGCCTGTCCCAGAGTGGACATACAAAGCAGGATTCCTGCCAGAGCAAAGCGTCTCATTGTCGTCCCGATTCCTTGAATAGTTTTTGGTTTAAGCCGCTTAGAGCCGGCGTTAAGTACGCTCGGCTACCTCTGCTTCTTTTGGCCACGGATGATTGCTGTACCGTATTTCACGGTTAGCGTATCAGAACAGTGTATCAACCGCCTCAGCCTGTGAGCAATCGGCTCTCTTTTAGTTCTCGGCTTTCGTATCTGATTCTCAAGATCAGGCCACATAAATCGCAATGCATTCTCAGCACTGGATCAGGAAGAATAAGTCTACTATTTGAAGTGGTTTCCTGAACCAGTATCCCAAAGAGGGTTGGATAAAGGAGCGACTTTGAAACAGATAAGCCTGATGTATCTTGCAGGGTTAGTCTCTGTTGTCAGTATACCGGTACTGGCTGCAACAACGCTCATCACACACACGTCACACGGACTGTCACGGTTTGATGACCTTAAATACCCGGAAGGCTTCAAGCACTTCGATTACGTAAATCCTGATGCCCCTAAAAGGGGTAAACTTAACATTGCCGCCATTGGTATCCTCGATACCTTAAATCCGTATTCCCAAACCGGCACTCACATCTCCCAAATATCCCCCCTGCGATTTTTTACTTTAGGCTTTCTGGGGCTGAATGAACCCTTGATGGTGGGCAGTGGCACTTACAGCCCTTCAGGAGATGAAGCCAGGTCTGCTTATGGCCTGATTGCAGAATCCGTGGAGTACCCTGACGACAACCAATGGATAACGTTTAACCTCCACCCCAACGCCCGTTTTCATGATGGTCAGTCGGTTACGGCAGAAGACGTTGAGTTCTCTTTTGAGCACCTGCGCACAAAAGGCCCGATCAAATATCAGATTCAGCTTAAACCAATTGCACGTGTTGAGGTTCTTGGTAAACACCGTGTTCGCTTTCACTTCAAGAGTTCTGGCAACAGAGATCAACTGTTCTGTGCTGCCGAGCTACCGGTGCTGCCTGCTCATTACTGGCGAGACGAGCTTAATGAAAAATCCAAACTGACACCACCACTGGGCAGTGGACCCTACAAAATCACTCATGTGGAAGGCGGGTCATCAGTTACGTTTACCCGAGTTGAGGACTACTGGGGAAAGGATTTACCGGTGAATCAGGGTAAATACAACTTCAATCAGATAACACTCTATTTCTACCGGGATCTGAGGATTGCCTTTGAAGCATTTAAAGCCGGGGCTCTTAGTCTCTACTTCGAACCCATTGCCAAAAACTGGGCTAATGGCTACAACTATCCAGACATCGCGTCTGGTAAAGTCATAAAGACTGAAATTCCAACCAAAAGGATTATTGGCAGCCCAATGATCGTTTTCAACACCCGCAGGGCTCCTTTTAATGATATTCGGGTAAGAGAAGCGGTTGGCTATCTGCTGGATTTTGAGTGGAGCAACCGAACGCTGTTTGAAAACGCCTATACTCGGGCAAACAGCTACTTTCCCAATTCCCTATACGCCGCTTCAGGCGTCCCCTCCTCTGATGAACAGGCGCTGTTAGAAGCATTTCGCCAACAACTGCCAAAGGCTCTGTTCTATCAGCCATTTTCACCCCCAAAAACCAGGGGTGATGGTTCAATAAGGGCCCAACAGCACCAGGCTCTCACTCTACTTAAAGAGGCGGGATGGCAACTCAAGGGAGGCAGGCTGGTGAACTGCAAGTTGGAACCGCTGACTTTTGAGCTGATTACCTCCAGTCATCTGGGAGACAGACTTATTCTGCCGTTTAAAAAAAACCTGGCCAGCATCGGTATTGAACTGAAATACCGGGTCATCGACAGCAGTAACTATTTCCAGAGAGTGAGAATGCTGGATTTTGATACCATTGGTAATGCTTATCCTCTGGGACTCTCACTGGGCAGTGAACTTTTCAGGTACTTTCACTCCAGCAATGCGGATATGCCCGATACCCAGAACCTGGCCGGTATAAAACATCCTGCAATTGATGCGCTGCTGGAGAAAATACCCAGTGCAGAGAGTCAGCAGGCGCTGGAAACCATTATTCACAGCCTTGACCGGGTTCTGCTCTGGCATCATTACGGTATTCCGCTCTGGTACTTTGGAAAAGTGAGAGTTGCCCACCGAAGCAACATCAAGCGGCCGGGTGTGATCACGGATTACCCCATGATTATCAATACCTGGTGGCTGGCTGAATAGGCGTGGTTTAACAGCCCCTAGGAGGCTGTCCGAGAACTAGCTATTGAAAAAACGAAAGCTTCAGCATTTTCTTGGCTGATCAAATATTGACCTAAATTTAGCCTGTTTTGGGGTAAAAATTGCGTTTTTTACCCTTTTGCTTGCCTTTATGCTGCCATTTTAAGCCTTTTTGCTTCTTCAAGACGGATTGATCCCGTTGAAACCGATTTGACAATTTTTTTGAAATTATAAGCACTGCAGACCAGTGAAAATTCTCCAGCCACTTTTTCCTTACCCCGGACACTGAACCCTCTGAATCCTGAGTTCTTGATTTGGCCAAAAGGCGGTTCCGCAATCACCTTGCGACGCTCATAAACCGCTTTGGCCTCTTTGGTTTCCATTTTGCGGTTCATCGCCTGGCGTATGGCTTCGTGGCGGTCTGTGCGAATCACTTTCCCCGGGTCTTTGTTGTCACCACTGCACCTTTTACGTAACGGGCAATCCCGGCAGATATCTTTACTGACGCGGTAGCTTTTGTGTTTTGCTTTGCTAGCCGTGTTATAAATCAGCTTCTCACCGGCAGGGCAGGTAAAGCTGTCGTCTGCTTCATGGTAAATAAAATCCGCTTTGACAAACTTTCTGTCAGAGTCTTCCAGTCCCTCTGTTGCAGGCTTCTCCTGTCGATCCGTAGCCATGTAAGCGTCAATGTTCGCATCATCAAACGCTTGCAGGTTGGGCCCTGAGTAATAGCCATTATCCTCACTCATTTTGCCAATGGACGCGTTATCTGTTGCTTCTGCAATGGCTTCAAGTGCAGGCTTTACTTCCTGCTTGTCATTGGCATGCTGGCTGATGTGCTGGCCAACAATGATACCATTATCGCTGTCGACGCTGATCTGGGCGTTATAACTGTACTGATAGCCACTGCCTTTTTTACCCATGATCCTGGCATCATGATCAGCAAAGCTGATTTGCTTTTTGTCGTCTATCGGCTTATCGGGATTCAGGGCCTGTTCCCGTTCTTCAAGCGCTTTTTTGGCCTCCTGGATTTTCTCTAACCGTTCCTGCTTGAATTGCAAGTCTTCAGGAATGCTGTAGCCAGTCTCCTGCTGATAAGCATCGTCCTCTTCACTGTCACTGGTTTCGGCTTTTTTAATCAGGGCCTCAACTTCAGCCATTAATTCAGCTTCTTTGGCCTTAAGTCGTGCGTAGCTCATGGCCTTATGCTTTGATGAGTCGGCTTTGAATTTGGAACCATCAAGAGCGATGTGGCCCAGCGAGGCCATCTGTAGTTCCCGGGCGAGCAGCACGCTCTGTTTGAAACTGCTTTTAAAAAAGGTGGCCTGGTTTTTACGAAAGTCACTGAGCACCCGGAAATTTGGGCAGTGCTGTTTGGCGATATACATGAAAGCCAAGTCCTGATTGCAGCGCCGTTCAATCTCCCTGGAGCTGAACACACCATGGCTATAGGCATAGATCAGGATCGATATAATCAGTCGTGGGTGGTAGGCATTCTGGCCAAGATGGTGATACTGCTTTTCCACTTCAGAGGTGTCGATATGCTTGAAGATATCTTCAAAAACGAAGCAATCATGATCTGGTGGCAGCAGGTCGAAGATGTTCGATGGGAACATCAGGTGCTGGTCAAAATCAGCAGGGTTATCTTTGAATTTGATTGATGACATCCGTTTCGGCAACAATAAAGTGGGCAGAAGATGCCTGATTATACTTAATCAGGCTATTCTCGGACAGCCTCCTAGGTACAGACTGAATTTACAGATATACTGAGGAGTCAACAAACTTCATTATTCGTTAACTTCGTCAACCTGAGATCACTGATGGCTCTACTGGAAATACTTGAATACCCTGACCCAAGACTTCGCACGGTTGCCAAGCCTGTAGCTGAAGTCAATGACGACATTCGCCGTATCGTTGATGACATGCTGGAAACCATGTACGACGCCCGTGGTGTTGGTCTGGCAGCAACCCAGGTGGATATTCATCAGCGCATCGTGGTAATGGACCTTTCTGAAGAAGGTAACAAACCTCAGGTCCTCATCAACCCCGGCTATGAACCCATCGGTGATGAAAAGTCCGACCTTCAGGAAGGCTGCCTGTCAGTGCCCGGCATTTATGAGCTGCTGGATCGTTACTCTCAAGTGAGGCTGACGGCTTTAGATCGCGATGGTAATGAGTACACACGGGACTATGATGGACTGGCGGCCGTCTGTGTCCAGCACGAGCTGGATCATCTGGAGGGTAAGCTATTCATCGACACACTGTCCCGCCTGAAACTGGATCGTATCAAGAAAAAGCTTGGCAAAAGAAAACACTGATGAATAGCCAGACTCGTTAAATTCGTACAATGGTGTTCCGATACACCGCTATCAACCACTTTCTGATGGATTGCCTCTTAAGCAGCTGGCCATATGAAAAGCCTTCGAATTATCTTTGCCGGAACCCCTGAGTTTGCCAGTGCACACCTACAGGCCGTTCTGGATAGTCAACACCAGGTTATCGCGGTCTATACCCAGCCGGATAGACCTGCAGGGCGAGGTCAGAAACTGATGCCCTCACCGGTTAAATCGCTGGCTCTTGAGCACCATATTCCGGTTTTTCAGCCAACATCCCTTAGAAATGCAGACGCTCAGAAAACACTTGCCTCTTTGAATGCTGATCTAATGGTTGTTGTTGCCTACGGGTTGATTCTGCCACAAACGGTTCTCGATACTCCGACGTTGGGCTGTATTAATGTACATGGCTCCATTCTGCCAAGATGGCGTGGAGCAGCCCCTGTTCAGCGCGCGATTGAAGCGGGTGACACTGAGTCAGGTGTCACCATCATGCAGATGGATGCCGGACTGGATACCGGAGACATGTTGCTGAAAGCCTTTTGTCCCATCCATCCAACCGATACCGCATCCGATCTTCATGACCGCCTGATTAAAGTGGGCCAGCCCGCTCTGATTCAGTCACTTGATAACTTGGCAGATGGCAATATCCATCCGGAAAAACAGGATGACAACCTGGCTAACTATGCCCATAAGATGAGTAAAGAAGAAGCGCGGCTGGACTGGCAAAAATCAGCACAGGCACTGGAACGGCAGATTAGGGCATTCAATCCATGGCCTGTGGCGATCACCGCGTTGGATGATACGAACATCCGAGTATGGGAAGCCATGGCCCTGGAAGAAAGCACCAGCAATACACCGGGAACCCTGATCAGGGCAGATAAAAAAGGGCTTGATATTGCCTGCGGTCAGGGTGATAGCAAAAGCACACTGCGCATTAAACGCCTGCAATTGGCAGGAAGCCGGGCAATGACTGTGCAAGAGCTGCTGAACAGCAAAAAAGCGATGTTCAGCACCGGCAAACAATTCAGCTAAGCGCTTTATTTGCGGGGCATTTTTTACCAGATATGGCTAAACAATCTTCTGTTCGACAGTTGGCTGCACGGGCGATTACCCGGGTAACTCTGGGAGAATCACTGAGCACTGTACTGCCGCAGTTACAGGAAAAGCTGTCCATAAAAGACCAGCCTTTATTGGCTGAGCTTTCCTATGGAACACTCCGTTACTACCACCGGCTGGATGCCTGGCTTAAGTTCCTCACCGAGAAACCCCTGAAAGAAAAAGAGCAGGATATTCATAACCTGATTCTCGTTGGTCTGTATCAACTCTTCTTCACCCGCATTCCTCCCCATGCTGCCATTGGTGAGACGGTACAAGCGACCCGGACCCTGGGTAAAGCCTGGGCCAGAGGTCTGGTGAATGGCATCCTCAGAAATGCCCAGCGCCGGTTTGAAGAACTGAATGACCTGGAAGCGCGCAGCCCGGTTTGCGGCTGGTCACACCCAAAATGGCTGATCAACGCCATTAAACGAGCATGGCCGGATGATTATCAAGCCATTCTTACCGGTAATAATCAGCCGCCTCCCATGACCCTTCGGGTTAATGAGCAAAAGATCACCCCCTCCAGATACCTGAAAAAGCTGCTGGATGATTGCATACCAGCGAAACAATCCCAAATTGCCCCACAAGCCATTACTCTGGGCAAACCCGGCTCCGTCGACAAGCTGCCCTTGTTTTACGAGGGGGCAGTCAGTGTCCAGGACGAATCAGCCCAGCTGGCTGCGAGCTTAATCCGGGCGAAACCCGGTGATCATATTCTGGATGCCTGCTGCGCACCGGGAGGCAAGACCTGTCATCTGCTGGAACTGCACCCGGATATCACCGTTGATGCACTGGATGCTGATCGTGTTCGTCTGGAAAGAGTGGGTGAAAACCTGCAAAGACTGGGTTTGACCGCCAATATCCTGTGTGGAGACGCTACGGATCCCGACAGCTGGTTCCCGGGAAAACCGTACGACCACATTCTTCTGGATGCCCCCTGCTCAGCAACCGGGGTTATTCGTCGCCACCCGGACATCAAACTGCTGAGAAAGCCGGAAGATATTGATGCACTGGCGCAGCTGCAACAGAACATCCTCAGGGCTATCTGGCCTCTATTGAAGCCCGGCGGCACGTTACTTTATGCCACCTGTTCAATCATGCCCCGGGAAAACCATCTGCAGATTGAACACTTCCTGTCTGAAACCCCGGATGCCAGATTGCTAACCATTGAAGGTCAATGGGGGCATAATACCGGGTTTGGCAAGCAGCTTTTTCCCGGCTCTGGCAGTCTCCCACGCAACGGCGGCTCCGGGACCAGTAACGCTATGGCGGGTAGGTCTATGGGTAGGTTTATGAATAGTGGTGACGGATTTTTTTACAGCCTGATGGTAAAGACGGATTCCTAAATGAAAATCATCATTCTCGGTGCCGGTCAGGTGGGTGGCACACTGGCAGAAAACCTGGCCAATGAGGAAAATGACATTACGGTGGTCGATACCGATGCCACCCGACTTCGAGAGCTCCAGGATAAAATTGATATCCGAACCATCCAGGGCAAAGCTTCTTTTCCCGGGGTCCTGAAACAGGCCGGTGCCGATGAAGCCGATATGCTGGTTGCTGTCACCAACAGTGATGAAGTGAATATGGTAGCCTGCCAGATTGCCTACACACTGTTCAACACGCCATCAAAAATTGCCCGTATCCGCCAGGCTGCTTATCTGAAGAATGAAAGCCTGTTTGCCAATGCCGCACTGCCCATTGATGTACTTATCAGCCCGGAGCAGGTCGTTACCAACTATATCAAACGACTGCTGGAACGCCCCGGCGCCCTTCAGGTACTGGATTTTGCCGAAGGCCGTGCCCAGCTGGTGGCCATGAAGGCCTATTATGGCGGCCCGCTGGTCGGTCACGAGCTGCGTTATATCCGTGAGCACATGCCCAATGTCGATACCCGGGTAGCGGCCATTTTCCGGCGTGGCAATGCCATCATGCCCAAGGGCAACACCGTTATCGAGGTGGACGATGAAGTCTTCTTTATTGCCGCCCGTGAAGATATCCGGGCCGTCATGGGCGAGCTGCAGCGGCTGGATGATGACTATAAGCGCATCATTATTGCCGGTGGCGGCAATATCGGCCTGCGCCTGGCTCAAGCCGTGGAAGACCAATACAAGGTCAAGATCATGGAACACAATATGGAACGTTGCCAATTCCTGTCAGAGACGCTGACCAAAGCCATGGTTTTCTGCGGCAACGCCTCCGATAAAGAGCTGTTGATCAGTGAAAATATCGAAGAAACCGATATCTTCTGTGCGCTGACCAATGACGATGAAGCCAATGTCATGTCATCGATGCTGGCAAAACGTCTGGGTGCCCGTAAGGTCATGGCTCTGATCAATAACCCTGCTTATGTCGATCTGGTGCAGGGAGGTGAAATTGATATTGCGATATCACCTCAATTAGCCACGATTGGCAGTCTCCTCAAGCACGTCAGACGCGGCGATATAGTGAACGTTCACTCACTGCGAAGAGGTGCTGCTGAAGCGTTCGAGGTGATTGCCCATGGCAGTGAGCAGAGTTCTAAAGTGGTTGGTAAAACGATTCAGGAAGTGGTGTTACCCCAGGGTGCAACCATTGGTGCTATCGTTCGTGATGATCAGGTGCTGATTGCTCACGATACCACCCGAATTGAATCCGGTGATCATGTTATTCTCTTCCTGACCAATAAACGCAAAATCCGTGAGCTTGAGCAGCTCTTTCAGGGCGGTCTTGGGTTCTTTTAAAGCACTGCCTTGCGGTAAGCAATCCCACGAAACTATTCCTGACAACGGATGTCCAAGTAGTCTGATATTCTAACATCATCAGGAATAACGACATTGGATACGAATAATCAATTTACTGCCAGCCAAGTGACTGCACCGTTTAATCCTGCAAACCTCGAAACTGACTACAAGGAAGTTAGTCTCAATAACACAGGCTCGGCTGCTGGTCGTCCTGTAGCAATAGTGGGCCCCCAAGCTTCAGTTAAAGCAGACACCTCTTTTCAGGAAGTTTCCGAACCGCAACAGCGCAAGAGATCAACAACGCCATCAGTCCCGAACCAGGCATATCTCCCCCGGCAAATAATACCGGTGAATATAGCCTCAACCCAATCAGCAAGCATTGAAATACCGGTGAATACCACAACCCAATCAGCAAGCGTTGAAATACCGTTAATGGGCAATCCGGCTCCCCTCAACGAGGGTGAACAGTTACAGTCCCTGTTGAGCAACTTGATGGCAAATGATTATCTTGAGCAATCAGAAAATAGAAGCTCACACTACACAGTAAGCGTTGAAGAGTGGGTGATGGACAACCCGGTTTCACTCAACGATACTGAACAATCCCTGTCTCAGCTGTCTAACTTTTTGACAAATTTTTATCGCGAACCTTCAGAAGATAAATTTCGAGCACTTGAAAAGCTTATAGACCAGATTTTTGATCAGCTTATTTGGCAGGAAGGAGGCATGAAGATTAAGCTTGCCTTTGTTGTTGCCCTGATATCTGATAAAAACAATTGGCCAATTCAATCATCCACCTGTGGTGAGCTAGCCTATGAGATTCTCGAAGGGCGTTCTGACTGGGCCAAACAGATTAACAGCAATGCAGTATCCCCTGAAAAGCTTGATTTTTGGTGGTCTGGTTTCTTTGCAACTGGAGAAGATAAATACCTTGAGAAAATACTAAAGGTGATTGGAGATACATCGAGCCACGTAGAGATGCCGGACTCAATCCGGGTGACGAAGAAAGCCGCAAAATGGTCTTTTCGATCAAATTGCGAGCAGCATCAGGCGGTAAAAGATTTCGCGCTTCGAATGAAAAACGATAATTCACTTTCAGACTATCAAAGGGAATATTTGCGCTCTATCACTGATTCACAATTGTGCAATATTTTGTAGTCCCTTTAAACCATTGCTATGCGGCCATAAGTCCAAAGAAACTATTCCAGACAGCTGATGTCTCAAAAGTGGTAAATTATAGCTTCAATAGGTAATAACCTTGGATACGAACAATCAATCTACGGCCAGCAGAGCGGCTGCATCATTCAACCCTGCCAATATTGAAACTAACCAAGAGAGCACCAGCCTTAACAGAAGAAGTTCAACTGCTGGTCGTCCTGTAGCAATAGTGGCCCCCCAAGCTTCAGTTAAAGCAGACACCTCTTTTCAGGAAGTTTCCGAACCACAACAGCACATGAGAGTAGCAACACCATCAACCCGGGACCAGGCCTATCTCCCCCGGCAAAGAACGCCTGAGGCGACAACGCGTACTATAGCATCAGACCAATCAGCAAGCATTGAAGAACCTGTAATGGGCTCCCCAGCTTCCCTCAGTGATGCAGAACAACTCCAGTCCCTAACCAACTGGATGTCAGATTTATATCTTGAACAATCAAACTATGAAAGCTCATACTATACAATAGGCGTTGAAGAACCGGTAATGGACAACCCGGCTTCCCTCAATGATGCCAAACAGTCCCTGTCACAACTGACCAACCTTGTGACAAATTTTTATCGTGGTCCTTCAGAAGATAAATTTCGACAGATTGAAAAACTTGCTGATCAGAGTTTTGATCAACTCTTTGACAAGGAAGGAGGCTGGAAGCATAAGCTTCCCTTTGTCATTGCCCTGATATCTGAAAAAAACAACTGGCCAATTCAATCATCCAAATGTGGGGAACTAGCCTCTGAGATTCTCGAAGGACGTTCCAGACGGGCCAAAAGGATTAATAGTGACGTAGTGTCTACTGAAAAGCTTGACTTTTGGTGGTTAGGTTTCTTTGTCACTGGAGAAGAGAAATATCTTGTGAAAATACTAAAGGTTATTGGAGGAGTATTAAGACAGCAAGGCACTCTGGCTGACAAAGCAACAACAAAAGCGGCAGCAAAGTGGTCTTTCAAAGAAAATTGTGAAGAACATCAGGTGGTAAAAGATTTCGCTCTGCGAATGAAAAGTGATAGCTCTCTTTCAGCCCATCAAAGAGCATATTTGCGCTCTATCACTGATGCCACCAAGTGAAATGTTATGTAGTCTCCTTTTTTGTCTAACAATAAGGTGTTCAGGCTTTGTTTTCCCTATGGATAGGGAGTAATCTGCTAACACATAAAAGTAGAATTTCTTATAGCTATTATCTTAAGGTAGACATTAAGCCCCACCCACCGCACAAAGGCCTAATCTTGTACGCCCTGAACAACCATCCCGTGCAGGGTGTTCTCGTTTCGCATTATTTCCCCAGAAGTCCAGTAGCTTTTTAATGCATGAGACCAATGACTTTCCTGCATTCATCAACGATGAAATCACATTACCAAACAGGTGAGTCCCACTTTTCATCACCTTGTGCGTCGAGATTTCCTCAATGCTCCCACTTTCACAGAGGTTCGCCTGTGCAGCATGGGCAAGGTACCTTTTCAACGTCACAACCACAAAGGACATCAGAATCAGGCTAAACACCAGTGTCGCTGATTTGGTGTTAAAACGATGCCACCCTGAATAGGATTTGATCTCTTTGAAAATCAGCTCTATCTGCCACCGTAGACGATAGGCCTGGAGCACATCACTCAAGGTGAACTCCACCCGGTTCAGGTTGGTCACAACGAAAACCCACTTCTGTTTTTTGTCATTCCAGCGGACAACCAAGCGGAATGGCCAGGCTTTGAATCCCGGCCATTCTACATCCAGGTCGAGGCACTGGTCTTTGGGGAAGCCAGACAGTACATCCTTCAGTTTTTGTCCTTTGTAGCGATTGAGATTCTTGCCATCCTCCCGTACCGCGCTGAGTATCGTCGGGTTGATACTCTGAGGTGCCTTGCAGATAAAAGAACCCTCCCTGTCATCAATAGCGGCAAAGAGTTCCAGCTCAAAATAACCGGCATCCATTAGCATCAGGATATAGGCCATGGATGTTGGCAGTGGTGGCAGACAGTCTCTTTCTGAACGGGTATCTTCAGTCAGCTGCACCCGCACCAGGTTGTTGGTGAGAAGATCCATTGTCGTATGAAGCTCGACGGCAGCAGGACTGACCGTTGAGAACCTGCCGGGAAATGCTTCTTTCAGGGCATCATAGACAGCTTGTGACGAACCGTCCTGAATCAGAATGTGCTCAAACTCTGAAAATGGACTGTCTTCATCAAACGCCATGACTTTGCGGGAAAATATTTCCAGACACTGCACCCATAGCCACAGGATAAGAGTAGGCAGCGCGTCCTTTTTAGCTTGATTTGCCCAAGAACGATAAGAGACATTCAGCCCCGTCAACTCGTTAAATTTACGGTGTAGATCCGCCTGGGTATCGCAGTTTCCATCACCAGCGAGGGCATCGATCAGTGAGAGGATAAAATCCAAAGGACGGATATCTCGCTGTCGTATAGTAAAACCAAGCTGTTCCGCCATACTTAGGAGTTCTGACCGGTCGAAACAGGTCAACAGTTTTTTTCAACTAATCTACTATTTGCAGTACTCATCTTGTTCAGCCATTGATAATGGTTTCGAAGCTTTATTGTGGCTGTTCAAGGTGGGTTCTGCCGCCGGAAACGAACCTTTTTTGAGCTTAATGTCTACCCTAAGTAGCTATTATAAGAATCCACCAAGGCAGGTTATGTGAGTACACGGCATATTCCCTACTCCATATCGTCAGGTATTGGTACTGGATGAAGCAGGAGCACCATGCAGTTTCAGGTTATTCTGTCCATATTGGGCATTTTGTTAATTTTATTCAGCACGTCCAGCCTTCCTCCGATCGTTGTTGCTCTGCTTTATCACGAGCAGGAAATTACCATTTTTATTTACACCTTCTTATTAACATTGCTGCTAGGGACTCTTCTCTGGTTCCCTTTTCGGCATACCAAAAGTGAGTTGCGCACCCGTGAAGGGTTTCTGGTGACTGCACTGTTCTGGATTGTTCTGGGAACCGTGGGCTCACTGCCCTTTCTATTAATGGAAAGTCCGGCACTGAGCATTACCGATGCACTGTTTGAGTCCATGTCGGGCTTAACAACGACAGGGGCAACCATTCTGACCGGTATTGAGCACCTGCCCCGCTCTATTCTATTTTACCGGCAACAGCTGCAATGGCTTGGAGGAATGGGGATTATTGTGCTGGCAGTCGCCATTCTTCCAATGCTTGGGATTGGCGGTATGCAGCTCTATCGAACAGAGATGCCCGGGCCAGTTAAAGATTCAAAACTGACGCCCAGAATTACCGAAACAGCCAAAGCGCTCTGGTTTCTTTATCTCTTTCTAACCACGGCCTGCGCCCTGGCTTATTGGCTGGCAGGCATGAACCTGTTTGATGCGATATGCCACAGTTTCACAACCATCGCTATCGGAGGCTTCTCCACTTACGACGGCAGCATGGGGCATTTCAACTCTCCCATGATTATCTCTGTCGCCATCTTTTTCATGCTGATTGCCGGCCTCAATTTTGCCCTTCATTTTATCGCCTGGCGACATAAGTCACTGACCCACTATATTCAGGATCCAGAAGTTAAATGGTTTCTGGCCATTCTGGGTGTTGTTGGGACAATAACCGTTGCAACGCTCTATCTTTCTGATACGTACTCCCTGACCAAGTCCTTCCGCTATGGTCTGTTTGAGATGGTGTCGGTCGCCACAACCACTGGCTATACCTCATCCTCCAGCTTTTCATCATGGCCAATGTTTCTGCCACTGCTGTTGTTTTTTACCAGCTTCATGGGGGGATGTGCAGGCTCTACTGCCGGGGGGATGAAAGTCATCAGGGTTGTTCTGATTGCCAAACAGGGAATAAGAGAGCTTCGTCGTTTAGTTCATCCAAATGCTGTATTTACCATCAAAATTGGCAGTAAACCAATGAGCACAAGGGTAGGTGAAGCGGTATGGGGATTCTTTGCAACGTATATTTTAATGTTTGTTCTTCTCTTTCTGGCTTTACTGGCCACAGGATTGGACTTTACTACCGCATTCTCAACCATCGCATCGTGCCTGAATAACCTTGGACCCGCCCTTGGCGAGGCTGCGTTCAGCTATCAGAGCCTGCCTGATACGGCAAAATGGATTCTTGCTTTTGCCATGCTGTTGGGACGTCTGGAAATTTTTACCCTTCTGGTGTTGTTTACTCCAACCTTCTGGCGTTACTGACGCAATAGCCGCAGGGAGGAGAGTATCACATACTCATCTTCCTGCCTTTCCGATACATGAGCACAGCCAAAATAGCAAAAGCAATATTCATGGCCACAGTAAATAACATCCCATTTCCCGACGTCATGGTAATCACATTGTTGCGGACCAGAGTGATTGAGTACGCCTGAAGAAGAGCATCAATCATCAGGCAAGAGAGAATGATACCCAATGACAACACAATGGTACTCTTAATGGTGGTTTTCATGCCGTAATAGCCAGCGGTCACCTTCAACATGGGAAAGGTCAGCAACGAAGCCAGAAGAAAAGCCATTACACCGCCGGATGAAACACCATGCCACCACATGACGGCTGCCAATGACACATTCCCGATAGAGCAACCAAAGGTAATAATGGTCACGATAATGCCCATGACGGCATTCCACCCCCATGCCATCACACCGTGATCCTGATAACTACCGAAAATGACATCCCACCAGGCTGGAGGCATAAAAACACTCACGGCCGATGCCACAACAAACCCCGTCAGGATATCTTTACGGGTCATAGCCACATCATCCCGAAAGTAATCACAAGCCGCCTGCCAGTTATTCTTTTCTTTCATGGCCATCGCATCAGCATCTTTCGGCTCTTCCGGTGCGGGCATAGTAAACACAATACTTAACAAGTAGCTCAACACCAGAAAAATCAGTCCCGCAACCACCATGACGTTAAGAAATACCGGGCCAAGAAAACCATAAACCGCAATCAGCATGGTGATGCCGATATTGGTACTTGCGATCATATAGGCCAGCGTGTTCCCCCAGCTGGCTCCTTTCAGCCGGAGCGTATGCCCCATACCCACGGTGGCATAATTACAGACCGATGATACTGCGCCAAAAGCCGTGGCAATCAACCCGCTGATCACGCCATTTTCTCCCAGCCGCCTGATAATCATCTCGCCGGGAACATAACTGCGAATGACTGCCGACAGTGAAAATCCAAAGACCAACGGCCAGAGCATGTGCCACACCAACATGGCTAATGTATACAAAAAATCGACAACAACCATGGAGAAAAACCTTACTGCCCAATGAATCATGGAATTATAGTATTCATCAAGCTTACCCACGTTTTTCACAGCTTATCCACAGCTTAAACTTAACGGCACAAACCGGTATAATCGCTCTCTATTTTTACAGGGGTAGAAAAGTGACTTCCCAGAGTACGCCAGATATCAAGACATTTCAGGGGCTGATCCTCGCCCTTCAACAATTCTGGGCCCAACAGGGCTGCGTTATCATGCAACCACTGGATATGGAAGTGGGTGCTGGTACTTTCCATCCAGCCACTTTCCTGCGAGCCATCGGTCCGGAAAACTGGAACTCTGCCTACGTTCAGCCCAGCCGCCGTCCAACCGATGGCCGTTACGGTGAAAACCCAAATCGTCTGCAACATTATTACCAATTCCAGGTGGTGATGAAGCCTTCTCCCGATAACATTCAGGAGCTGTATCTGGACTCTCTCCGTCAGCTGGGAATCGACCCACTGGTTCATGATATTCGTTTTGTTGAAGACAACTGGGAGTCACCGACACTGGGTGCCTGGGGTCTTGGTTGGGAAGTCTGGATGAACGGTATGGAAGTCACCCAATTCACCTATTTCCAGCAGGTCGGCGGCATTGAATGCTACCCGGTTACCGGTGAGATCACCTATGGTCTTGAACGTCTGGCCATGTATATTCAGGGTGTGGATAACGTTTATGACCTGGTCTGGACGATTGGTCCACAAGGTCCGGTCACTTACGGTGATGTGTTCCATCAGCAGGAAGTTGAAATGTCCACATTCAACTTTGAGCATGCTGACATTGAAGAACTGTTCAGACATTTTGACTTCTTTGAGGGTGAATCCCGGAAGCTGGTTGACATCGGCCTGCCTCTACCGGCTTATGAGTATGTTCTGAAAGCTTCACACACCTTTAACCTGCTGGATGCCCGTCACGCCATCTCAGTGACTGAACGTCAGCGCTTTATCCTGCGCGTCAGAACCCTGGCCAGAGCCGTCGCCAGGGCTTACTTCGATAAACGTCACGAGCTTGGTTTCCCTCTTGCCGATGAAAACATTCGTAACGATGTTCTGGCCTCTCTTGCCAAAGAAGCAGCGAAAGAAAGCACGCAGGAGGAAAAATGATGAGTACTTCTCTTAATAAAGAGCATAAAGAAGACTTCCTGATTGAGCTGGGTACCGAAGAGCTGCCACCAAAGGCATTAAAGAGTCTGTCTGAAGCATTTACCCGGGGAATTATTTCCGGTCTTGAAAAAAACCAGATCACCTTTACCCGTTACGAGTCGTTTGCAGCCCCTCGTCGCCTGGCTCTACTGATCACAGGCCTGGATACCGCACAGCCAGATCAACAGCTTGAGCGTAAAGGACCGGCCATCAAAGCGGCCTATGACGCCGAAGGTAACCCAAGCAAAGCAGCGCTTGGTTTTGCCCGTGCCAACGGTGTTCATTTTGAAGACCTGGAACAGGAAGAGACACCAAAAGGCACATGGTTGGTCTACCGTTCTGTTAAACCGGGTGAAGCAACCCGGGATTTGCTGCCGGAAATCGTTACCCAGTCTCTGGATAACCTGCCCATTCCAAAGCGTATGCGCTGGGGTGCCAGCCGTACCGAGTTTGTTCGTCCCGTTCACTGGCTGCTGATGCTACAGGGTAATAGTGTTATTGATTGTGAAATCCTTGGCCTGAAGTCAGGTAATACAACCCGTGGTCACCGCTTCCACGCTCATCAGGCAATCACCATTACCAAACCTGCAGATTATGCCCAGGCTCTCCGTGAGCAGGGCAAAGTTATTGCCAGCTTTGATACCCGTCGTGAAATCATTCGTGAGCAGGTTGAGCAAGTTGCAACCACGATTAATGGTCACTCGGTGATTGATCCGGACCTTCTGGATGAAGTAACCGCTCTCAACGAATGGCCCGTTGCCCTTTGCGGCCGTTTTGATGAAGAATTCCTTTCCGTTCCATCGGAAGCACTGATCTCTTCCATGAAAGGACATCAGAAATATTTCCATGTGGAAAACAGTGAAGGGAAACTCCTGCCTCACTTTATTACCGTGGCAAATATTGAAAGCTCCGGGCCTCGCCATGTTGTAGAGGGTAATGAAAAAGTTATTCGCCCCCGTCTTGCTGATGCCAAGTTCTTCTATGATACAGATCGCAAAAAGACACAAGACGATCGTCGTGAAAAACTGAAGCCCATTGTATTTCAGGCTCAACTGGGCTCAGTGTTTGCCAAAACTGAGCGTATCGCACGACTTTCATCTTATATTGCAGAAACTGAAGGTGGTGATGCCAAGCTTGCTGAACGTGCTGGTCAGCTGTGTAAATCCGACCTGGTGTCTGAAATGGTTCTGGAGTTTCCGGAGCTTCAGGGCATCATGGGTCAGTACTATGCCGACAACGATGGTGAAAATCCTGAAGTCAGCAAGACGTTGTATGAGCAATACATGCCTCGCTTTGCCGGTGATCAGCTGCCGTCAACACTGATCGGCTGCGCCGTTGCTATTGCCGATAAAGTGGACACGATTACCGGTATTTTTGGTATCAACCAGCTACCTACCGGCAGCAAAGATCCTTTTGCTCTTCGCCGTGCCAGCATTGGTGTACTCCGTATCATTGTTGAGAAGAAACTCAACCTTGATCTGGTAGCGTTGATTGATCAGGCAATTCAGGGCTATCAGGAGCAAGGTGTTTCCCTGCCGGCACTGGACAACCTTAATACGACAATAGTCAATTACATGCTGGAGCGTTTTGACGCCGCTTACCAGGAAGAAGGCATTGCTATTGAGATTGTCAACTCCGTTAAGGCATTACGCCCTACCCGGCCATTGGACTTTGATCTGCGCATCAAGGCAATTACCCGTTTTAATGCCATGAATGAAGCTGATGCACTGGCTTCTGCCAACAAGCGTGTATCAAATATTCTGGCTAAAGCGGGCGACATTGTTATTCCTGATGCACTGGATGAAACACTGCTCCGTGAAGTGGCGGAAATTGAGCTTGCGAAAGTTGTCTTTGTAAAAAAACAGGAAATTGCTCCCGCTCTGGAAGCAGGTCGCTATGCAGTGGTAATGGACAACCTGGCAGCACTGAAAGAGCCTGTAGACCGGTTCTTTGACCAGGTGTTAGTGAATGCAGAAGAAGAAGCAGTCCGTCTGAACCGGTATGCATTACTCAAGCAATTACGCAGTCTGTTCCTGCAGGTCGCTGATATCTCATTGTTGCAGAAAAGCTAAGCACCACCTGATACAGTGCGGCGCCCCGGCCGCACTTCTTTATATGGGTTTCAGGAGCACTATGACCAAGCTTGTTATTCTGGATCGGGATGGCGTTATCAATGAAGATTCAGACCATTACATACGATCCGCAGAAGAGTGGCTTCCCATTGTGGGAAGTATTGAAGCCATTGCCCGACTGTCGTCTGAGGGCTTCAGCGTCGTGGTAGCGACCAACCAGTCCGGATTGGCTCGTGCCTACTTCACGCTCAAAGCGCTCGATGCCATGCATGACAAGCTTACCAGGCTGGTCAAAGCCCGGGGGGGACAAATTGATGGTATCTATTTTTGCCCACACGGTCCGGATGATCACTGTCAGTGCAGAAAGCCAAAAACGGGCCTCATTGATCAGATTTTTACGGACTATGACGCCATCCCTGCAGAAACCTGGGTAGTTGGCGATTCACTTCGTGATCTACAGGCCGGTGTAGCCTGTGGTTGTAAGGTTGCACTGGTATTGACTGGCAAAGGCCTTAAAACCCAAGCTAAACTCATCGAACACCCAGAAGTGCTTGCTGGTAACAGGGATGTACCTGTTTATAACAATCTAAACAGCTTTGTAGAAGAATTACTTTCAGAGGGATTTTAATGTCATCAGCTGTCGGTTCTACAACTACCCTGGCAGTAGCCACTACCTTTTCTTTTATAAAGACCATTGTCTTTTACTTGTCACTGGCAGTCTGGACGGTGTTCTGGGCAATGCTGATGATCCTGTTTATTTATCCTTTCCGGTTTAAACTCCGTCACCGAATATTTGTCAAAACATGGGCCATGGTATCGGTATATCTTTGTCGTTTAATTTGTGGCATACGATGGGAGGTAAAAGGAAGTGAGAATATACCGAACACCCCTTGTGTCATTATCAGCAACCACCAAAGCACTTGGGAAACCCTTTACCTGCAAACGTTATTGACTCCCCAGACTCAGGTGATCAAACAGGAGCTGCTGAAAATCCCCTTCTTTGGCTGGGCCTTTAAAAAAATCAAACCCATCGCCATCAATCGTAAGGATGCTCGACAGGCACTGCAACAGGTAAGGGAGCAGGGTAAAGCGGCACTTGAGCATAACGTCTGGGTTCTCATTTTCCCGGAAGGAACCCGAACGCCCCCCGGTGAACCAGGAAAGTTCTCCCGTGGAGGCGCCGGTCTGGCAAAAGCTGCCGATGTGGACATTCTTCCCATTGCTCATAATGCCGGTGTTTTCTGGCCGAATGATTCATGGTTAAAACGTCCCGGTACCATACAGGTTGAAATTGGTCCGGTGATTAACACGGAAACGCTTTCTGTGGCAGAAGTAAATGATGCAACCAGAAACTGGATTGCCGAGGCACTCAATAACATGAACTGAAAGCGTAAAGAAGAAAGGCCAGTTTATGCCGGCCTTTTTTATTCCATATACTTTTCAATAAGCTGAATCATAATGTGGATAGCCTTAATATGGACTTCCTGAATCCGATCAGCATAACCAAAGTGAGGCACACGAATTTCGACATCCGCCATACCCGCCATCTTGCCGCCATCTTTGCCTGAGAGAAGAACCACCTTCATCCCTTTTGCCCTGGCCGCTTCTACCGCCTTGATAATATTCCCGGAATTGCCACTGGTGCTGATACCCAGCAATACATCCCCTTCGCTGCCTACCGCTTCAACGTAACGTGAGAAGACATACTCATAGCCAAAGTCGTTGGACACACAGGAAATATGACTGGGATCGGAAATGGCAATGGCTGCGTAACCAGGACGGTTTTCCCGGAAACGTCCGGTCAGCTCCTCAGCAAAGTGCATAGCATCACAATGGGAACCGCCATTACCACAGGAAAGCACTTTGCCACCGGCTTTAAAACACTCAGACAATAGCTGAGCAGCATGATCGATGGACTCAAGATTGGCTTCATCATCCAGGAACCGGTTCAGCACAACCGCCGCTTCTTCCAGCTCCTGTCGAACAATGGCTTTAAATTCTGAAGACATTACAGAGTACCTGATGAGATGAGAATCAAAAAATGTGCCGGTTAAGACCGGCACTGGATTGCATTAAATATCGAGATTGGCAACATTCAGCGCATTACTTTCGATAAACTCTCTACGGGGTTCCACATGATCCCCCATCAGCGTGTTGAAGATCTGGTCAGCAGCGATAGCATCTTCAATGGTTACCTTCAGCATCCGGCGTACATCAGGGTCCATGGTGGTTTCCCACAACTGATCCGGGTTCATCTCACCCAGTCCTTTATAGCGCTGGATATAGTGACGCTTGGTGGATTCACTCATCAGCCAGTCAAGAGCTTCTTCGAAAGAAGATACGTCCTTTTTACGCTCCCCTTTCTGGATAAAGGCACCATCCTCGATCAACCCCTGCAATTTATTACCCAGAGATACGATCTTTCCATAGTTAGCAGAAGAGAAGAAGTCAGCATTCCAGCGGTAGTGACTATCGACACCGTGGGCAATAATCGTCACTTTGGGCAGCCAGACATTGAGTTCCCGGTCTTCTTCGACAGAGAACGTCATGGTACTACCGGCGGCTTTCAAATTTTCAATTTTTTCACTCAGCCGGGCAACCCAGGACTCCATGACGTTTTTATCAGCCAGGCTTTGCGTGGTGACTTCTGGCATATAAATCATTTCACGAAGCACTGCGACCGGGTAAATACGAGACAGCTTGTCAGCCAGCTTATGGACGTTTCTGAACTCTTTCACCAGATCTTCCAGTGGCTGATCACTGATCCCGGGTGCATTGTCATTAACATGCAGACTGGCATTCTCCAGCGCTGACTGGGTCAGGTAACCGTCCAGTGCACCATCATCTTTCAGATACTGCTCCTGCTTCCCGCGCTTGACCTTGTACAGTGGTGGCTGAGCAATATAGATGTAACCATTTTCAATCAGCTCAGGCATCTGCCGGAAGAAAAAGGTCAGCAGCAGTGTACGGATGTGAGATCCATCCACATCCGCATCGGTCATGATAATGATGTTGTGGTAGCGGAGCTTTTCAATATTGAACTCCGTACGACCGATACCACACCCCAGGGCCGTAATCAGGGTTCCCACTTCCTGAGAGGACAGCATCTTGTCAAAGCGGGCTTTCTCAACGTTCAGAATCTTGCCTTTGAGTGGCAGGATCGCCTGAGTCTTCCGGTTACGGCCCTGCTTGGCGGACCCACCCGCCGAGTCACCCTCCACTATGTAGAGTTCAGAAAGTGCCGGGTCTTTCTCCTGGCAGTCCGCCAGTTTGCCGGGCAATCCGGCAATATCCAGGGCACCTTTACGGCGGGTCATTTCCCGTGCCTTACGGGCCGCTTCACGGGCCCTGGCTGCATCCAGCATCTTACCGACAACCGCTTTGGCTTCCTGAGGGTTTTCGATCAGATAGTCTGCCAGGTATTTGCCCATCTCCTGCTCTACCGCAGTTTTCACCTCGGAGGACACCAGCTTATCTTTGGTCTGGGAGGAGAATTTAGGGTCCGGCACTTTGACAGAGATAATCGCCGTCAAACCTTCACGGGCATCGTCACCAGACGTAGCGACCTTAGCCGTCTTTTGGAAACCTTCCCGCTCGATATAGCCGTTCAGACTTCGTGTCAGCGCCGCGCGGAAGCCGGCCAGGTGCGTTCCACCATCTCGCTGAGGTATGTTGTTGGTAAAACAGAACACCCCTTCCTGGAAGCTGTCATTCCACTGCATGGCCACTTCAACACCAATACCGTCATCCCGGGTGATTTCAAAGTGGAAGACTTTATTGATGGTGGTTTTATTCTGGTTCAAATGTTCAACAAAAGCCTTCAGACCTCCATCGTATTTGAAGTCATCTACCTTTCCGGTGCGCTCATCCGTCAGCTGGATATACACGCCTGAATTCAGGAATGAGAGTTCACGCAGGCGCTTGGCCAGAATGTCATAACTGAACTGGATATTTGAGAAGGTCTCAGGGGAAGGGATAAAGTGCAGCTCAGTTCCGGTCGCATCCGTTTCACCAATCACCTTTAACGGCTCTTCCGGAACCCCTTGATGGTACATCTGCTGATGAACCTTGCCATGGCGGCGGATGGTCAGTTTCAGCTGACTGGACAGCGCATTAACCACAGACACACCAACACCGTGTAATCCACCGGATACCTTATAGGTATTATCATCAAACTTACCACCGGCATGAAGCACCGTCATGATCACTTCTGCAGCAGAGACACCCTCTTCCTCATGGATATCCACAGGAATACCGCGACCATTGTCCTTAACGGTGATGGACTCATCCGGGTGAATAATGACAGAAATCTTATCACAGTACCCTGCCAGTGCTTCATCAATGGAGTTATCAACCACCTCAAACACCATATGGTGCAGACCGGTACCATCATCAGTATCACCAATGTACATCCCCGGGCGCTTGCGGACAGCATCCAGGCCCTTGAGGACCTTGATATTGGATGCGTCGTAGTTTTGTTCACTCATGCTCTATCTCCAAAGACTCAGCCCGGCGAATACTTTGCTGACCAGGGTTATCATCCAATGTAATTTGCCCATGTTTCACGTGAAACATTTTTACTTCCGTTTCAGGCAACCAGCAATTTGCCAATGCCTCCTTCTCAACACAAGTGATGAAGGTCTGGCAGTTCATTTTTTGAAATAATCGACACAGTTTTTGTCGATTAGGAATATCCAGTTCTGATGGCAGGTCATCGACCAGGAATAGACACTGCTTGTTTTGCAGCTCTTTATACAGAAAGCCCTGAGCGAGTTTCAGTGCACAGACCACCAGTTTTAATTGACCTCGGGAGAGGATATCAACCGCACTGCCTTTGCCCATCCGAATTCTTAAATCTGCCCGCTGTGGCCCAGCATGGGTATAGCCCGTTTGCGCATCTCTTGCCAATCCACTATTGAGCACTTCATGCAGCGCTCTCTCTTTATCCCAACCCCGATAATATTGGATAGAAAGATTATCCAGATCTGCCAATTCACAAAGCACCTGATTGAAGACCGGGATCAGTTTCTGAATATAATTGCTGCGTAACAGATCAATTGCATTGGCCGCTTTTTCAAACTCTATGTTCCATGAGGTCAATTCTGAACTGTTAATTCTACCATGACGGAGCAGACTGTTCCGCTGTTTCAGCGCTTTCTGCATACGTTTCCATAATGGAAAAAAGTCCTTATGTTTCACGTGAAACACTCCCCAATCAATAAAGTTTCTTCTCAGCTTTGGGGAGCCTTCAAGCAGACGAAAGGTATCCGGATTGATCACCTGTAATGGTAACAACCTGGCAAGCTCTGATGTGGACTTCAGGTTTTCACCCGCTACCCGGATCTGTAGCGTTTCATCCCTAAGATTTCTGGAAACACCTACGGGTATTGATCCTGATGTCACACCTAAACGACCAAAGACCGTGCAAACCTCGGCATCACGATGGATCACCGGTTTGATCCTGGTAGTACGAAATGATCGGGCAATCCCGAGAATATGTATAGCCTCGAGCACACTGGTTTTTCCACTGCCATTAAGCCCATAGAACACATTTACAGAAGGGGACGGTTTAATCGAAACAGAGGTAAGGTTTCTAATATCGGTTATGGAGAGCTGTTGGATCATATTCTGTTTATTTCCGAGCCTGAATAGCCCGGGAGCCGGGCCGGGACAGGCAAGTGGCTGATGAGGCTAGCTAACATCAGCCACGGACGACTACTACCGACAGCCTGTTACAGCCTCATGGGCATCACAACATAGGTGGAGTCACCAGACTCTGACTCCTCAAGAAGTGCACTGCTGTTAGGGTCTGAGAGCGTCATCTTGATGGAATCACCAGAAAGAACAGAAAGCACATCCAGCAGGTAGCTGACGTTAAAGCCAATCTCCATTGAGTCACCGTGATAAGCCAGACTCAACTCTTCTTCTGCCTCTTCCTGCTCCGGGTTATTAGCGATAACCTTAAGCTGGCCGTCAGAAAGGATCAAACGGATACCCCGGTATTTCTCGTTGGAAAGAATAGAAGCGCGCTGAAATGCCTGACGCAGCTCCTGACGCTCACCAACGATGATCTTGTTGCCACCCTTAGGGATGACCCGCTCATAGTCAGGGAACTTACCGTCGACCAGTTTTGAGGTAAACATAAAGTCACCGGTTTTGGCACGGATATGATTCGCACCAAGTGAAATATGAACACTCTCATCGCCTTCAGTCAGCAAACGAGCCATCTCAAGAATGCCTTTACGGGGTACGATAACCTGATGCTTTTCCTGCTGGTTGATATCGGCATCGACACTGCACATGGCCAGGCGGTGGCCATCGGTAGCTACGGCACGGAGACAGTTCTGGCTGACTTCCAGCAACATACCGTTCAGATAGTAGCGAACATCCTGCTGAGCCATGGCAAAGCCGGTACGATCAATCAGGCGACGAAGACGGGCCTGACCAACCGTAAAGGATACGGATCCGGCCTCTTCTTCAATACTGGGAAACTCACTCGCCGGTAGAGTGGAAAGAGTAAAACGGGATCGGCCAGCCTTTACCTTGATTCTCTGATCATCCTGACGCACCTCAATCATGGTATTTTCAGGCAGAGACTTACAGATATCCATCAGCTTTCTGGCCGGCACCGTAATCTCTCCGGCTTCAGCAACATCCTCAGGGGCTACCCGACCAACCAGTTCAACTTCCAGGTCGGTACCGGTTAAAGAGAGCTGATCTCCATCGACGACCATCAACACATTCGACAATACCGGCAGCGTCTGTCTGCGCTCAACCACGCCGGCAACCAGCTGAAGTGGCTTAAGTAATGCTTCCCGATTAATGGTAAATTTCATCGCTTTCCTTTCTCTTGGGATAAAAAGGTATCCACCTTTTTATCAGGTTGAATTGGGTGGAAATTAACTCGTCAGAGAGCGCAACAGATTTTTGTAATCGCTTTTGATCTCGTTATCCACTTCGACCAGTTCTTTTACTTTACGGCAGGCGTGAAGAACGGTGGTATGGTCCCGTCCGCCATAGGCATCACCAATCTCCGGTAAGCTATGACTGGTCAACTCTTTCGAGAGTGCCATGGCGATTTGCCTTGGCCTTGCCACCGAACGACTGCGACGCTTGGATAAAATATCAGCCACCTTTATCTTGAAATACTCAGCAACCGTTCGTTGAATATTATCTATACTGACCTGTTTATCCTGTAAAGCCAACAGGTCTTTCAGGGACTCGCGGATCAGATCAATATCAATACGGCGTCCCATAAAGTGAGCACTGGCAATCACCCGCTTCAGAGCACCTTCCAGTTCACGAACATTTGACCGAATTCTCTGAGCAATAAAGAAGGCAGCTTCATGGGGAAGCTCCACTTTCTGTTGCTCCGCTTTTTTCATCAGAATAGCCACCCGGGTTTCCAACTCAGGTGGTTCGACGGCTACCGTTAACCCCCAGCCGAAGCGAGACTTCAGACGTTCCTCAACGCCACTGATCTCTTTTGGATAACGGTCACAGGTCAGAATCATCTGCTGACCACCTTCAAGCAACGCATTGAACGTGTGGAAAAACTCTTCTTGTGAGCGCTCTTTACCGGCAAAGAACTGGATATCGTCAATCAGTAAAGCATCAACCGAACGGTAATACTTTTTGAAGTCATTAATGGCATTCAACTGCAGTGCTTTCACCATATCCGCAACAAAGCGTTCGGAGTGCAGATAAACAACCCTGGCACTACGGTTCTGTTTAACCAGGAAATTACCCACCGCATGCATCAAGTGCGTTTTACCCAAACCTACACCGCCGTATAAGAACAGTGGGTTATAGGAAGCACCGGGGTTTTCTGCCACCTGTCGGGCTGCTGCGAGCGCCAACTGGTTTGACTTACCCTCAACAAACGTTTCAAACGTGAAACCCGTATTAAGGGAGCTGTGATGTTTGATAGAACCTTCTACTTCAACCTGCCGAGCAGACGTTACCGGCTCTTCAGACGCATCACTCACCGGCTCTTTCAACGGATTGACCTTAATCTGAGAAAGTTCCTCCGTTGGTCTGGAGTCATCATCCTGGGGGATACTTGAGCTGATTGGCTCAGACACCAGATCGGGCTCAGGTGTATTGTCCTGCGCAACCGGCAGTGAAGATACCAGCTCATGGGTGACTACTGAACGCTCAATAGCCGCCTGTTTAAGCGGGTTCTCAACGGGTTTCTCCGAAACGGATACGGTTGCAGCGGGCAGCGCTTCTCCTGGCCGAGGCTCTCCTGCCTGAAGCTCTCTTGGCTGAAGCTCTCTTGGCTGAAGCTCTCTTGGCTGAAGCTCTCTTGGACGTACTGGTCGCTTGCTCAGTGAGGGTGGTCGGCGATTAGAAACCGCCAACGCTACCGCTGGCGAATCACCATCAGACAGTTCATCCAGAATCTCTTCGATTCGTGGTAAAAACTTTTCTTTCACCCAGTCGGCAACAAACCGGTTGGGAGCCAACAAACACAGGTCGTGTTCATCCCCCATCACTTTCAAAGGACGAATCCAGGTATTGAACTGCTGGGAAGACAGCTCATCCTGCAAGATATTGATGCATTTTTGCCATAGCTCAAGGGGCACAGGCATTCTCCTACTCTCCTACTGTCTTGCTCTCCTGTTCTCCTGCTCTCCTGCTCTCCATAAATAGATCAGGATCAGGATCAGGATCAAGATCTGATACGGGTATCACTGAAGCCGGTCAGACAGCCTGCTAAAGACCTTCAGGTATGAAATCAAGGTTGGCTGGATAAAAGAGGATTGTATCCTTTTTGGTAAAAGTTATCCACATACCGGCCATCGCTCATATTATGCGCCTTTCTTGAATTTATCTTTACTAATCAAGCATTTATAAGAACAAATCAGTTTAACCCGGAATATTTTTCTGCCTTTTTAACTGTGGACAGCCCGGTTTATGAAAGGCAATAAACCTATGATCTTCCTGTGGGTAAACTGAATAACAAGCAATCTGTG